>NZ_ASSJ01000050.1 GCF_000473895.1 Rubidibacter lacunae KORDI 51-2
CCCTAGCTAGTTTCTAGCGTACTGAGAGGAGTCTTTGCATTCCGGTGCAGAATTAATTTTCTAGGAGGTCACACCTGCCCAGGCTTGGGCCTGCTTTTACCCAAACCCTTCTCCCTCTGTAGTTGAAGAAAACCTTGAAACGCCTCAAGTTTTGTCTTGGCTGTAGGCAACATTTTTAAAGGTGACGCAGTTATTGGCGGGATTATAGAGGGTGTAGGTTGCCTGTCTCGGAGTTCGTCCAACAGCCCCAGTGCCAACAACGCGGCGGGCTGTTTTCCCCTCTTGCTGCTGCTCCTGCTTCCCGCCCAGAGTGGTGACTGTAGAGCGGAGTTTGCTGGGGGTTACCCAACATTCAAAGGCCAGCCCCGATCGCCCACAGAATAGGTTGTTGGCATCTGCACGGATGAGGCGATCGCACAACTGAACCGCGGGTGTGTTCGGTGTGAGTTCATCAGCATAACTCACTGTACTTCCATGAATCATTAAGCAGTCTAACTCGTGAAAGCCAAAGTGATGCGAACGCAACCACCCCACCGACTCACGCGATACCGATTCCCACAGGTGCTTGACCCCATCGCCACCAAATTCTGCCATCAACTCGGGAGCATCAGGCGAGCTACTAAGCCCGTGCAAGCTAAAGCATTGCTCTTCCCACCAACCGATGCAAACCTGAGGTTCTAGTTCTCCCGAGCGGGGCGATCGCAATCGCTCGATCGTCGCCTCATTATTTCCCTTTAGCCCTACTACATCTCCTATGATGTATAGATCGGTGACCGGGCTGCGCTGCCGTCGAATATCCTGCAATACCGCTTCATAGGCTACTAAATTGCCCTCAATACCACTCAAAATTGCCCATTTCATTAGCCTGCTTCCTCGAAAGCAACTAGATTATCTCAGACTTTTAGCAACGGAAGGGGTATGGAAAAACAGAGTTTTCATGTCCCTAAATGCTAATCTTCATGCCCTCAATCCGCCCTCACGCTCGAACTTGGCGAACTTGCTTATTCTTGCCCTGATGCACAATCCTCAATTGAGTTGCTTTTCAACCATTCCGACTGGTCAACCGGACGGTGATTCGCTGCTATTTTAACCCGATCCATCAGCTTTAAACGGCCCGACAGCAGCGCAACTTTACAAGAGTGAATGATACATTCGCGATTGGCTTTCGGTAGTTGAGATGGAAGTAGCCGATCGACAGGATGAATTGGTTTGCCAGCAAAAAAGGTGATGGATAGATGTAAGCACCATCTTATAAACAACTCATCATAGATTTGACCTGCGAGGCTTACTCAGGCTTCTGAATCGTTCGTTCCAACTGACGCCGTTTCGCCCTGGGGTCAATGCCTAACAATCGCACATAGTCGCCGGGACGATCCGCTAAAAACTGCTCCACCTGGTTGAGTACCCGGGCTTCATGATCACTAGCAATTGTAGGACCGCTCTGCCATGAGCCTGCTTTAAAACGGCGGGCATCGGCAAATTCCAGACCAATGTGGTGTCCTAAGCGGAGTTGTTGCTCGATAACATCGACGATGTCTGCTCTCAAAGAGCGAGCCATCGGGCCTTTTAGAGGCATCGATTGGAAACCCTTAGTGGATGAGGAATCCTGCGAAGCCGTGACGCAGGCAATGTCGTTCGCGCAGCGGTACCCAGCTCGCAGGGACTGGTTGATTTCGACCACATGATGAGAAAAAGTGCGATCGCTCTCATTGGCATCCGGTAGTCGATCGGCAGCCTGTTGGGTTGTAATCACCGCTCCTGATGGCACATACTTACCGCGAGGAATCTCCACATCCTGTATTAGGGCGTGCATCATCACAATGCAGCCGTGGCCTACCTGGGCGTTGAACACTGTGGAGCGAAAGCCAATAAAACATTCATTCCCAACGTAAGCCGGTCCGTGGATCAACGACATGTGGGTAATGCAGGTGTCGTGGCCTATCCACACCGAGTAGGGTTCCCGATCGTCCCCTAAGACACGCCCCTGCTCTAACCCATGGATAACCACTCCATCCTGAATGTTGGTATTCGCCCCAATGTAAAAGGGAGACCCTTCATCGGCTCGAATGGAGGTATTGGGAGAAACGATCGCATTTTCGCCCAGCCGTACATCCCCAATCAAACTGCTCTGGGGATGGACATAGGCAGATGCGGCAATGGTGGGCCGATCCCGATCGCTGTCCCAGGGTGTTGGTGGAGCGGGTTGATGACGGAGCGGCATGTAACTCTCCTTGGTTCAAAGTTGAGTGGGATTGGGAGCATTCCCATAGACGGCGATGGGGTCAAACGTTTTGGTGGTTTCCGTAAACGCGAGCGCAATGGGGCGACCCGCCTTAATATCACCCTCACCAGGAGATACCTGACGGTAAAAGCAAGAGCGATAGCCCACATGGCAACTGGCCCCTGTTCCAGCTACAGCGACCTTCATCCACAGACAATCCCGATCGTCATCAATTAGCAATTGCTGCACGGATTGCATCAGTCCACTAGTTGCGCCTTTATGCCAGAGCTGCTGACGACTGCGGCTGTAGTGGTGGGCTTCGCCCGTTTCAAGGGTTTTCAGCAACGCCGCTTCATTCATATAGGCGTGCATCAGTACCTCGCCGGTTGCAGCATCTGTGGTAACCACAGGGATGAGCCCATTCGCGTCAAACTTGGGGGCCAAGAGCATCCCTTCTTCGACAACTTCAACTGAAGTCCGGTCAGCAAATCGTGATGGCATGGCACGACAGACTGTAAGAATAATATACATTATTGCATAGTTTTGCGAACTACATCGGTTACAACCTAGGGCAAACGCATACAGATTTCTGTGCCACGATCGAATTTAGGGTTTCAGCATTCTGGAGTGCTTGAACTGAGCTCTCCGTTCTCAACAAGTCCCGCTAGAGTCTCGCATTTTGCGACGATCGAACTGAGATTCTGAGTTTGTGTTTCCCCTAGTTACAACCAGTTGCCTACCCAGGCCAGAAGCATTGAAAAAACGATCGCGGCGCTCGCCTGACGAACCATCAGCACTATTGCAAACCGTACCGACTGTTCGCGGGCAATAGTCAGTGCGGTGACCAGGCAGGGCAGCAACACCCCGGTCAGGTACACGCCCGTCAAAATTTGCAGAGGTGTTAGTACCGCTAGGGTATCTGGTTCGGCAAAGAGCAGCAGTCCGTCTTTGCGAATCGAGGCGAAAATAACAGGTAAAGCTGCTTCTGGAGGCAGTCCAAAAAGCCCCATTAAGGGATTAATCCATCCTGCTAGAGCGGCAATTAGACCAAACCAATCCAAGACTGAGGCGACGATCGCGATCGCGAAAAAGATGGGAATTGCATTCGCAAAAAATTGGCTGAGGGTACATTGGGTTTCGCGCCAGATGGCTGACCAGCGAGGTATTTCCAAAAATGTGCGCCGTTCAATTATCAGGGTATTGTGCATAGAACGGGTTGCTTTAGGCGCAATCAGACGGGTGTAGATCGACGTGGTCAGGGTTAAATAGACCAGGTAGGGTACCACTAAGCCGGGCAATTTGGCGGCGCTGAAAACCCCCAAGGTGGCGCCGAATTGGTAGGAACAGGCGGAACCAAAGGCGATCGCACTCACACAGGTCTGCCGAGAACAACTGGAACAGGCGCGAGTGCTAATCACGGCGGGCACATTGCAGCCAAATCCCATAATGACCCGCACCAAATCTCGCCCGGATAGACCGAAAGGTCTCAGGAGTGGATGCAGCGCCTCGGAAATGCGTTCCACTAAGCCGCTAGCCTTGTATGTTCCTAAAAACAGGGCATACAGAATCACCGTAGGTACCGCCCAGACAAATAACAGCGGCCCCATCGAAACTAAGCCATAACGGCCAATCAGAATTGCCTCTAGCAGCGAGGGTGTCTGGGATAGGAAATTGACCAGAGGGGCTAATCCGATGTGTATCAGCGGATCGAGCATGCTCGCGACTCTATTGGCGACCCAAACGGCAATGATGGCAGGCAACAGCAACAATAAGATGGCCAGCAACCCACCCCAACGGGGGTGTTCCAACGAAGTAGGCGCGGGCTCGATCCGCCATCCCACCGGAATTGGGTGCCATTGCTGGGGAAAGGGGGCTGGAGTCTGCAATGCCTCTAGAATCTGCTGGTGTTGCCCCTGGCTTAAATGACGGGCATCCACAGGAATAAACCTCACCTGGGAGGCTTGCTCCCAACGGTCCAAAACTTGCTGGATGAAGTCAGAAGGCAAAATTTTATCCCAGAAGGTGATGACCACCAGCCCTTGTTTCCCGGCTACTAGCGGTAGCAAATCCGCCAAGTCATCATCAATATGGGTCGCTTTAACAACCAACAAAATCCTGTCATGGGTCTGGAGTTGCGCTAGAGCGGTTCGGGTGGTAGCGGTGTCGGAACGAAAGAGGATACCTGGGGTGTCGATCAAGGTATCGTTTCTGGTCTGATAGGTTTCGCAGGCGATCGTCGAGCCTTGAATGTTAGTGCTGACAGGAGAACGCCCCGCGAGCGCTGCTGCCAGCTCGGATTTTCCTGTACTTTCTTTGCCGACAATTACGGTGCTGCGTTGGGCAGGCGGGGTAGTGGGCATGGGTAGGGAAAGGAAAAAGTTGCCAGTTCTTGGTTTTGAGCTTTGAGTTGGCGGCTGAGTAGAAGAAATCAAAACTCAAAATTCAGCATTCTGAACCTTGCTAACAAATGCAGTCATTGCTGCAGCAGGAGAGGTCATCGAGGAAAAGTCCGCCCTCGCGGTAGGCATCAAGGGGGCTGGGGTCAAGACCAAGGCGATGGGCGATCGCATTGGCCACCACCGCAAAGCGTTGGCGAAACTTGTAGATGAAGCAAAAGATCAAATCCCCATGGCGCACGGAAGGTCCTGTGACAAAGAGGCCAGGGGTGAGCGTGGATTCATCGTTCTCAGTGAGGGCAGCATAACCCTCGGACCAATCAAATAGGGACACAATCTGTTTCAAGCTGGTGTCGAAGCCGGTGCAGAGAATGGGGGGATGGGCTGTCGTCCACTGCTGATATTCGCTGTAGACTGCGTAGCCCCCTGAAATAGGTCTGACTTCCTCGATGCTGGCGTTACCGACCATATCCAGGCGGCCTGTGCGGTAAACAAACTCCAATCGCTGAAGCGTGTAGGGGGAGAGGGCAATGCTGGGGTCGGTGTCGGGATTAGCCCAAGCCCCGGTGCGATCGAGCACGCCGACTTTCTTACCCAGCGCTACTAAATTGGCAGCGGCATCCATACCGCTTTCGTACCCGCCGATGATGATGAATTCGTCGCCCTCCAGACCCGCCCACGATCGAATTTGAGTGTTGTGGATGCAGTGCTCTGCCCCCAGAAAGGGATTGAGATGGGGATATTGATATTCCCCAGCGGCCCAAATGACAAACCGGGCAGACAGGTCACCGTTGCTAGTGCGCAGAGTAAAGCCTCCCTGGGGCAGAGGCTCAACGGTTTGTACATCTACTTCTGTTTGGATCGGCAACTCAAAGCGATCGGCAACGGTCTGCAAGTACAACGCGTATTGCTTACCGCTGATGTGCTCTCGCCGAAAGGCGAGAGCAGGTGAGGTATTTAAGGTCACTGCATTCAGGTCGAGCAATCCAAAACCATGACTTGGGAATGAAGGAGTAATGAATTTCATCTCCTCAGGCCAGCGGCTGAAGGATGCTCCAACCTGGTGTCTTTCTAAAACTGTGAAGCGCTCTAGACCCAGTTCTTTAAGCACAACGCCACAACCAATGCCGGCAGCTCCGGCACCAACGATCGCTACGTCATAGGACCGATCCGCTTGGGATTGCTTCACACCGGTTTACTCGAATCGATATTATATGAAAATGATAATCATTCTCATATATTTTGTCCAGGAGCTTGGAAGGTGACAGCGTGCCAAAGCCTTTTCTGTGGCTTTTTTCAGGTTCTAAAGTTGCAGAGCAATTTGTTTAAGGGACTGCGAATTTTTGCCGCCGGGACGCCATAGTGTGAGTCCCCGGAATAGCATCGGGACCTGCAGGCCGTTCGAACTTGAAACCAGATCGCACCTGATGCTAGAAGGGTCTGCCTAGTCTCGATCCTGAGGATTCGTCACCTGTCTGACACAAGTGCCTCAAGCCATGCAAGCTCGTGGCAAGATTTCAAGGATTTCAGGAGATTTGTCAGCCAGCCAGGTTCGTTACTCCCTGATGTCTGCGATGGAGGATGCAAGGTATAGAAAAAGATTCCGGGCTTGCCCGCTGTTCGAGTCAGGCCCGGGTTTCATACCATCAGCATCAACGCTGCAGTTTTCAGGCTGAAACCGATGCAAACTGCGGCCAAGGGCTGACCACTTACGTTTCTTTCTAGGGCAAATAGATCGCACATCATCAAAAAAATGTCTTGTCTTTCTGCCAACTTTGCCAATCGTTCTCCGATCGGATCGCCCTTTCGCAAAACGAAGCAGTTGTCATCCAAGAAGAACATACACACAACTTCAGCTCCATGCACACCCACTTTAGCTGCGGCAGAATCATTTGCTCTAACTTTCAAGTTTCGCAGCGAGGATGGGTAAAAACATAAGCAACTTTCATTGCACTTTTATCTCGATCTAAATTTGTTGTTTGTTGATAACTGAATGCTGCATTTTTCCCTGAAGTTCTGACAGCGTCAATGCTCCGATTTCTCCTGCTTGACGGGTTCGTACACTCAAGGTCTGGTTTTCCACTTCCCGTCTGCCAATAACCGCAACCATTGGGATCTTCTCCAACTCAGCCGAGCGTATTTGCTTGCCTAGTCGCTCGCCACTAGTATCGACTTCTACTCGAAAGCCTCCTTCTTGGAGTTGTCGAGCAGTTGCCTCAGCATAGGAACGATGCGCGTCACCGACTGGCAGCAAGCGTATTTGCACGGGCGCTAGCCATAGGGGGAAAGTACCCGCATAATTCTCCACCAAAATCCCAAAAAAGCGCTCCAAAGAACCGAAAATGGCCCGATGAACCATAATCGGGCGCTGGCGCGTGCCATCCGCCGCCACATAGTTCAAATCAAACCGTTCCGGTAAATTGAAATCCACTTGAATTGTCGAACATTGCCAGAGTCGCCCAATGGCATCTTGAATTTTGATATCGATTTTAGGTCCATAAAATGCGCCACCGCCTTCATCGATCGCATAGTCCCAACCCTTAGTATTTAATGCTTCTACTAAAGCATCGGTAGCGAGTTGCCAAATGCCATCAGTTCCAACCGATTTAGCAGGACGGGTCGAAAGATTCACTTCATACTCGGAAAAACCAAAGTCCGATAAAATTTTCTCCGTCAGATTTAGCACTCCTAAAATTTCCTGTGCCGCCTGCTCTGGGAGACAAAAGATGTGAGCATCATCCTGGGTGAAGCCCCGCACCCGCATCAACCCATGTAACACCCCCGATCGCTCGTAACGATAGACTGTCCCCAACTCTGCCCACCGGACCGGCAGCTCGCGATAGGAATGCAATCGGCTTTGGTAGGTCAAGACATGGAACGGGCAGTTCATGGGTTTGAGCTGATATTGCTGCGCTTCAACTTCAATGGGGTCAAACATGTTCTCCCGATAGAAGTCGACATGACCTGATCTTTTCCACAACTCCACGTTTGCTACATGGGGGGTATATAACAGGTCATAACCTGCTGCCAGATGCGCCGAACGCCAGTAATCCTCAATCAACAACCGCATCCGCGCACCCTTAGGATGCCAGAATACTAACCCGCCTCCCGCATCTTCTTGGATGCTGAATAAATCCAACTCTTGTCCCAGCTTCCGATGATCGCGGCGCTTAGCTTCTTCTTTCTGCTGTAGATAGGCTTGAAGTTGGCCGGGGGTTTCCCAGGCAGTACCATAAATCCGCTGCAACTGGGGCTTGGTCTCATCCCCGCGCCAGTAGGCTCCGGCCACACTTTCCAGCGAAAATGCATCGGGGTGAATATCTCCCGTAAAGTTTAGGTGTGGTCCTGCACAGAGATCCCACCACACCTCCGTGGGGGGCACAGTGATTGGATGAATTAAGGATGGTTCGATCTCGGGATGTGAGGCAATCCCCACATCTGGGGAGCCAATAAAGTAGCGGGTAATGGGTTCATCAGCAGGAATGCTATCGAGAATTTCTTCTTTGTAGGGCTCCTGGAGTGCGATTATTTCCGCTCGAATGTCTTCCCGGTTTACGACCTCTCGGATAACAGGCAGGTTTGCTCGAACGATCCGCCGCATCTCTATTTCAATTTGCTCTAAGTCTTCAGGGGTGAAGGGTTTAGGGCGTTCGAAGTCGTAGTAGAATCCAGTCTCTGTCCAGGGACCGATCGTGACCTTGGTTTCGGGAAATAGGGTTTGCACCGCCATTGCCAAAACGTGGGCACAAGTATGCCGAATCCGCAGCAATGTCTGTGGGTCACCTTGAGGGCAAGAGGATTGTTGGGAAGATTTAACCGGATTCAGCATATCCAATCGAAACGAGAATGGTTATCATTCTCAATTTAGCATTGTGCATCATGTCTGCGCTCAGGAAGACCAGCGGGTAGATCGGTGTCGTCCTGTTAGTCTTGAGAGATTGCTGGAACCAACTCCATGGTGATGAGAAATTCCTCAGCGCAACGGTGGGGTATGGCGAATCAAATTCATAAACTCCTGACGGGTGCTGTCATTCTCTGCAAAAACCCCTTGCATGGAGCTAGTCACGGTCCAAGAACCGGGTTTTTGTACCCCCCGCATGACCATACACATGTGGGTTGCTTCCACCACCACGGCAACCCCTTGCGGTCGCAATAGTCCCTGCAAAGCACTAGCAATTTGTTGGGTCAGCCTTTCTTGTACCTGCAAACGACGGGCATACATTTCACAAATGCGTGCAATTTTGGATAAACCAATGACTTTGCCATTGGGAATGTAGGCAACATGAGCGCGTCCCAAAATAGGCAGGATATGGTGTTCGCATGAGCTAAACAAGTCAATGTCACGTACCAACACCATCTCATTGGCATCTTCGTGGAATATCGCCCCATTCAACAATTCATCCAGAGACTGGTTGTAGCCGGAGGTTAGAAACTTGAGGGCTTTAACAACACGTTTTGGCGTGTCGCGCAGACCTTCGCGGTCGGGATCTTCCCCTAAACCCAAGAGCAAGGTGCGGACTGCTTGCTGCATTTCCTCCTCCGAGACAGGGGCTTTAGGTTCGGTAAGGATAGCTTGCTTGCGGATATCGTCGGGCAAGTTGGAGAAGTCCATACGTAAGTCTTAGTCAGCAAATGAGTTAGTAACGTATTCGTCGAACAATTCAGGTGAAGGCTGCAGGGCGATCGCGAGCTTAGTTTCGGGGAAAAAAGTCTGCACCGCCACTACCAAAACGCGGACACTAGAAATGTCGAATTATCAGCAACGTCTGCGGGTCGTTCTGAGTGCAAGAGGATTGTTGAGAAGATCGGCCCGAGCTCAGCATAGCCAGTCGAAACGAGAATGATTATCATCCCCAATTTAACATTAGGTATCACGATTGCGTTAAGGAAAACCAGCAAGCACGTGATCTACGCAAAAGCCATAGCGATTGATACTCACTTGAGTTGCGAGGCTGTATAGTTTGTTTTTTCAATGTAAGCTGCCAGAGAAATAACCCAACTAGGAGACTGCAACCCATGTCCAGACAAAAGCAAAACCTTCTGAAGCCAACCAGCTCCTCAACCAACTCCTGCAGCATCGATCCGGTCTCAGGCAAATCCTTGGAGAGAATGGTCTGCTCGAGCAACTCACCACCCCCTTGGTCAAATACGCCCGCCTGCGAACCCCATGGCAAGTCGGCTCTGAAGACCGCTCCCGTGCTACGTCAACTGACCTGTCTGCGACCGACTTGGCGAGACAAGTCTGCAACAACTTCGCAGCAAGGGTTTCAAGCCTTGTGGCAATTCCCAACTAGCTGGGGCTATTGAGATCGCACAACGGGAAATCAAGGCTTTCGAGCGCCCTAAAAACCTGCCGATTTTACTCGCCAAAAGATAGCTGGGAAAGTCAGCTCTGCGTAAGTCCAAATCCCGTTCCCGATGCTGCAGCTATCCGAACTGACGCTCGCTCGGTCATACATTCCGAAGCTCGTATAGTCCTGAGGCGTTGGGTGCGACCTGCCTCAATGGGATCTCATCTGACTTTACGTTGCGTGCATCGTCGCGAATACGAAGTACGAGCAGAAACCACTAACAATACCCATTAGGGGAACGGTAAGAGCTGCCGCGCGCTCGGAAAGATTGGTAATCTGCGTGCAACCGCTGTAGAGCATTAACACCCCATAACTGCCGACAAACGCCGTCAAGATCAGCATCAGCGCGTTCGGCAATGCAAGTCCATTGGCCAATCCGAGCAAACCCACTGGCAGCAGCACCGCCCCGGCTAAAAATACATCCCCAGTCCAACTCCCGGCTTGCCGGGCGAGCGACCGCGCGATCGCACTCGTTCCGGCAATGCCAGCAAAAGGAATCGCGCCAAGCAAGAGCAATTGCAATAGCGACAGTTCCCAAGACTGTCCGAGACCAATGCCGCTTGCAAAGCACAAATCGGCGATCGCCCCCAGTCCGATGCCAACTCTCCCCGCTCGGCGGTCGTTCAGACCCGTATAAGCTGGCAGCAGACCCCCAATTGGATCGCGCCCCAAGTGCCTTAAGACGCCTACTATATCCCAGTAGCTTTCGCGGACCGAAATTGCGAGCGACCGGATTGAGAAACTGCCCAGCCTGAGGGGCAGCCAGCTCGCACGCGCGAGGGTTTCGATCGCCAATTTGTAGCCGGCTTCATCCCCGCGCAAGCGACAAAGTTCGGCGTATTCGCGCCAATCATTTACTGCGCTGGCACGGTTCTTGAGCTCGTAGTGTGCGATGCCACGATAATAGAAGGCCTGGGCATAATCTGCCTGCACCATGAGTGCCTTTGAATAGGCTTGAACTGCCGACTCGATATAGCCGAGACGCTGGCGGGCGCGCCCGCGAAAGAAGTATGCTTGCGCGCACTCTGGCTGGAGCTGTAAAACCTGCTGGCAGTCTTCCAACACCTTGCTGTCTTGCCCGAGCTGGCTGTAAGCGTCGCAGCGTCGCAAGAACGCCTCCACAAAACGCGGATTGAGCGCGATCGCGCGTCCGAACTCCTCGACTGCACCAGCATAATCGCGCATCAATACTTTCTCGATGCCTCGTACGTAAAACACCTGCGGGCTAACACCCGGGGTCGCCTGCGCGCGCTCGAGCTGGCGATTGTACTGGTAACGCTGCACGTCATCGGAAAGCACGTCGTAAGCTTCGCGCAGCACGCGAAACGTCTCGGCAGCAGTAGGATTGTCCGGTTGCAAGTCGGGATGGTGTCGGCGTGCCAACGCGCGGAATGCTTGCTTAACCTCCTGAGCGCTCGCGTCGCGGGAGATCTCAAGAACCTCGTAGTAATCTCGATGTTTAGGCATCGGTATCAGATCCTTCGAACGCTCCTCATGGTATCTTCCTCATCCGCCCATCAGGACCTATCGCGATCGCGCGATCGCGGCGATATTTGTCCTGCCTGCCCGGCAAGTGCCGCAACAGCCACGCCGGCCACTCGCCCGCCTGCTCGAATCAATACTTTCTTAGCAGCTCGCGTCGTCGCGCCTGTAGTGTAAATATCGTCCAAGAGTAATATCGGAGCGCGCGGCAGGGGCCTGCCACTACCGAGTGCAAACGCTTCGGTCATAGCCTGCTGGCGGCCGGTGGCATCGAGTCCGTAGAGTGCCTCAGTGGCCCGGACGCGAACCAGTACGCGCGGCTTTAGCGACAGACCGGTTATCCGCGCGAAGCTCCGTGCTATCAGTTCGGCTTGGTTGTATCCGCGCTGCCGCTGTTTGTCGGGATGCAGGGGGATTGGCACGACTGTCGCTGCCTTCAGGTCGCGGGCGATCGCGGAGGTTCGCCATACTTCGCCCAGCCAGTCCCCCAACAGCGTGCCGAGTTCCGGTCGACTGTCGTACTTGAGTGCCGCGATCGCGCGTTTGAGCGGGCCGCCGTAACCACCCCAAGCAAACACTGGCTCGCGGCTGCACCAACGGGCGGCGCAGTTGGCAAGCTGGCAGCTTTTCAACTGCCGCGCGCAAGCCGCACAAACAACTGCCTCCGTTGCACGATTGCATAACGGACATTGCGGCTGCCACAGCAACGCCTGAATTCCTCGGGATAGAGTTCTCAGCATGGCGCTCTCAGCTTAGCTCACGCAACCTCGAACGCCGCCCCCTGCTATCACAAGACTGCGTGGAGTTCGATCGAACAACAGTATCTACCAAGCGCCATGCTCGAAGCAGAGTCGTAATTCCCGCAAACCTGCTTCCCAGCAGCTCTAGCCTGGATCGGTCACGAAGATTTTGACGAGCCTCAAACCATTGCTCTGACTAGGCTCCAATCTACTTGTATAGAAATGCACTGTCATTGAGCGAAAAAGTCTGCAAGCCCTGCAAGGCAAAAGTTTAGGGTCTCCGCATAAGAGCTCATGAATAATCCAGGATAGAACGCAATATCCCTGCAAACTATCATATTCAACCCCGAGAACGACTTGCGGTTCTCGACATCGCACCCGAAGAAGCGCTGGAAAAATCTTCTTGATGGAGGTCCGAATGCTTGGTCCTTTCGGACTGGGCATATCCGACGCTAACCTTTCAACCGTATATGAGCATCCAGGCTCCCTTGCGACCGCCAATAGGGTCAACAGTATCCGTAAAGTTTTGTCGCAGCAGGCAAAGAATCATTACGGACGCAAACACCGTGGGGACGGGTATCGGCGAGCGATCCCACTACATCAGGCAGGACAGTCGGCGATCGGACAGTTGATGTCACAATAAGTACAACTCGTCGCTTAAGGGACGAGGCAAACGGCGTATCTGCAAGTATCGAACTCCACAACACTCTATGACTGCACCTGACTCGAAAGCGCGCCCAACCGCGAATCCAGATAAGACTCTGGACGTGATGCGGAACTTCGCGCAAACCTACGCTAAGCGAACCGATACCTACTTCTGCGTCGATCCGTCTGTAACGGCCGTTGTTGTGGAAGGACTTGCTCGCCATAAGGACGAACTCGGCGCGCCCTTATGTCCGTGCCGCCACTACGAAGATAAGGAAGCTGAGGTGAAGCAAGGATTTTGGAATTGCCCTTGCGTACCCATGCGCGAACGAAAGGAGTGTCATTGTTTGTTGTTCCTGACACCCGATCACGATTTTGCAGGTGACAAACAGGAAATTTCCCTCGAACACCTCAAGCAAGTCCGCGACAGTATGGGTTAGGGTACGTCTTTTGGTTGTAGCTAGTTCCGTAAATAGAGAGTGGATATTAGTTTTCACCGTCGTGCGGGGCTGATAGCTTACAATCCAGTACCCGCAATCGATTGCGGGGTAGCCATTACGAGCCCCAGCTCTCCCGTAAATGAGGAGCGCGATCGTGCCGCCAGCAGCACTCAGGCAGGGAATCGAGCAATTCAACCAGCAGGAGTTCTACGCTTGCCACGATACGTTGGAAGCGTTGTGGATAGATGCGCCCGAACCAGAACGGCGTTTCTACCAGGGTATCCTGCAGATAGCGGTTGGCTGCTATCACTTGAGCAATCAAAACTGGCGCGGGGCAGTCTTGTCTCTGGGTGAAGGCTGCCAGCGTCTTAGCGATTATGCGCCGGCGCATGCTGGCGTCAATGTCGATCGTCTCCTTGATGCAAGTGTTGAACTGCTCGAACGCCTGCATGCTGACGCTCCAGTGGGCACCGACGCAGTCGTTCGCCAGTTTTCTATGCCAGGCGATGTTGCGCTGCCGCGCATTGTCTGCGTGGAGGAAGCAGCATCGTGAAGCCAAAGTTTGCAGATGCAGAGGCGTGGGAGCAGGCACAGTTACTTTTGCAGCCGGCTTATATTCGCCTGCTCGATAACCTCCGCAAGCAACTCGAAGGCTCATCCTGGAAGGAGAGCTACCGCAAAGTGGACTTCCCGATTCCAGGCTACGAACTCTGCTTGGGTCGGGGCGGTCGGGAAATCGCGGTCAACTTGTGGGATTTGTGTTTCAAGGTGTGTTTTCGCGCCTATCCACCGCTGTTTGCCGATGACGATGCCGAATATGTTGAGGTTGAAATCGACACCAACCTCTTCGATCCGGAAACTGGCAACGTGGATTGGCAGCGCCTTGATACTAAGGCGCAGGTCCGCGTTGAAGAAGTCTTTGCCCGGTTGCCGAAGCTAAAGTAATAACGCGAGCAGACGGATTTACCGATCGCAAATGTCAACAACTCCGGAGATTGCGTCAGCGATCGATTTGGCTGCTGCTCGGTTAGTCTGGATATAGAAGACCGGCGGATTAAATCTTGAATGTCCTCAGCAACCGTTCAGCTGACTGCGCTGAGGGCTCCAGTTGAGAACGCGTGCACTGGAGTCGGGCTAACATGGCTCGCCGCACGAGTTCGTGTAGTTCAACCTTGCTTACTGTCGGTCGGGAACCTCCCCACATTCAGAACTCCTCTATAAACATAGGGAAGTTGAGGAAGCTTAAAATATGCCGCGGACACCAGCAGGGAAAGTGCGGGTCAACCTGTACCTCGAGAGCGAGCTGCGCGAATGGTTTCAAGACTATTGCAAAGATCGAGATCTATCGCAGCCGAGTGCATTACACCGGCTCGTGACAGCGCTCCGCGACGGAAAATTTGACATTGCCGATGATGGGGAAAGCCAACCGGAGCCCCCCAGTCCCCAGCTCACCCAGCAGCAAGAGTCTCCTGATTGGCTGCAGATGCTTGAAGCGGTGAGAGCAGAAATCGGGAAGCTGCGAGATCGCTTGATTGTATTAGAAGAGCGGGAGTCATCGACCTCAGTTTCAACACCAAAATCTTTATCAGCACCATCGGCAACGTCAGCAACGTTACCAGCAACAGTATCTAAATCGGCGAAGACAGCAGCATCTAAGGTTACAGCATCCAAATCCAAGAAGGCGACAGTCCCCAAATCGACGAAGGCGACAACATCCAAGTCAGCATCTTCTAAGGCTAAGGCGACAGCAACCCCATCAAAGAAGGCAACAGCATCTAAGGTAACCAAATCACCTCCAGCAGTAGCAGGGGTATCGACAGCATCGGCAGCTAAGTCGCGCAAGTCGACGAAGACAATTAATGCGAAGGGAGCTAAGACAACGAAAGCACCTTCTGCAGCAGCATCAACGACATCATCATCGGCAACCAAGCTCCGTAAGACAGCTAAAACGCCTCGCGCAGCCACAGGGACAACGACCAAGTCAGGAAAGGTGACAAAGTCGGCTTCGCTATCAGACAAGTCTCGGAAAACCAAGCCAGCATCAGCGTCAGCAGAGAACAAATCCAAGAAAGCGAAGTCGAGTGGAACGACTGCGCGAACGCCCCAACAGTCGATGTCCAAGAAAGCGGGACAGCAGTCCAAGCAACAATCCCTAGCACCGGCTAAGTCATCAAAGGTAGGACAGTCGAAGTCCAAGAAGACGGTCCAGCAATCGAAAGCACCACAATCCAAGCAACAATCGAAGCCACCAAAAACGGTTCAGCGAAAGATCGCTAGCACGTTAACGAGCCGCGAAGCCTGGGATATTGCCTGTTCCAGAGGTTATCAAGGTGCGTTCGAGAGCTTCCGCAAAACGGCTACGCGCCCCGGCTGGGAGCGTTACGGAATCCGCAAAGTCGATTCCCAAACTCACCAAGGTGCTCGCAACTGGCAGCGGCTTGATTAAGTCCGACATCTCTGTGTAGTTGAGTGCGTTCGGCTAGGAGAGTCCTTAAGCTTGTTGACTGACAAAACTTACACGAGAGCAGAGAAATAGCTAGTAGTCAGAACTTCGAGCTCCAGCTGAAAGTAGCGTTGCTCGTGCTGCCGCCGTGACGTTTGCGCCGGCTCCAGATTGACGTAGCCATGGAATCGCCCCTTGCGAAGCAGCTGCCAACCCGTGTATTTTAGGGCATTTACCTCCTCCCAACCGGTGCGGAAATAGCGATTTCCCCCAAAACAAGTGCGGGTTCACTCAGTACCTCTGACCTGTTGCTAATACAGCAACCCACTGGGCGGTCACTTCGTGGATCGCAAGCGCCAATTCTAATCAGAGTCGCGACAGGGCACAAAGCTACAAGGCCGGAGACTTCCGGAGATTCCAACCGTTGAATTGGTCATCGAGGAAACGCTCCACGATGTCGAACGGCACCCCTTATTCCTGGAACGTTTGCAGGGTCTTCTCCACGTTGCTGACCACTTCCCAAAACTCACGATGGACGTCTTGCAAACTGATGCGCAGGTTTGGAGCCAGCATTGGAGGCACCGCTGCCCGCTCTGAGCGGGGCGCCTGTGAGTTAGGTGCGCCTGTGAGTAAGGAGATAAGCTAACCAGCGGATGAGGTTGTCCTATCCGGTCTGCAGGCATAGACCCAGTATCTGGCAAACGGTGGTGAGGCAGTGTGAGCTAAGCCTAAGCCGCCAGTTGACGCAGCCAGGCGCGGACATGTTAGGGAACGGGAATTTTTCCACAGCGCCGTCGAGTTGGAACGATGTCAAATCTTGAAGATGCATGCTTCCAGTCGGGGTTGACAAGAGCCCAATGCCATGCGAGTCAAGGACTTGCCCTGCTTGGAAGCATCTTTTGCAAGTCAATCAGGTCCTCAAGGCATGCTTGCGATGACTAGTGACTACATGCAACCGAAAAAGTGCAGTAACGAGATCGCCATCTCACCAGTTGTGCCGCCCTTGAAAATGTCCGAAGAGATCCGAACGATATAACATTTGCGGATATCTTCTCGGTCTCTAAAGTCACCTACACTAACTCGCGAGAGGCTTGTGAAGCATGGGTTGCCGCAAACCTACTCATGCTACAACAAAGCCCAGAGAACTACAATTGAGATTCACTGGTATTGGTGCTGCTTGCTAAATTCCTACCTCGACAGAGCGTTACGCGGATTGTTCGAGTTGGCTAGGGGGATCCCTGAAAAGATTTGTTAAGGCGGCAGCAATTTTGTAAAATCAGATACAGAAATTCGTGGTATATTTAAATCTGTAAGGAGCAGTGGCGCGATCGCGTCAGGTACTGGTTACCCTTAGGAGGTCGATTTTATGTCTGCTCAAGAGCAAGCCCGCGCGCTGATGATGCGCCACCACAACGCTATTAAGAACCGCCAGCAATCGATGTTAGGACGCGCCGCTGCAGAAATCGGTCTCGATCCTGACAGCGCTTACTGGGGTCACATCCAGGGCAAGGTTCAATCAACGTTCCGCAAGTCCTACGATCGCAGTGGCTCAGCACTCAGCTAACGAGCCTGATCGCTTCATAACAACATCGAGTCGTTGAGTACGAGAACCGAATACCCTTGAGCGGGAGTTCCATCTGAACTCCCGCTTTTCAACAATCTAGCTTTATAGCAATTCCAGGAAACTCCCATTCCAACCTGAACTTTGGGAAAAAACAACACCCCTGCAGTCGGAGAAGGAAGATGAAAAGAGCCATTCATCAACACATGCTGTCGTTGATGCTGTTTTCTTGGCTCAGCGGTACCGCAATGAATTGAGTTAAACCAGGGGACAGCGCCCTCGAGGCGGTATTTGGGAGTGAAAAGTTTTTTTGGTCAGTGAGTCTCAATCGTAGCGCACTCGGAATGCTCGATGACATATACTGCTAGCGCCGCGTTTCATTCGCCAGGAGCGTCGTACATTTTTCGGAAATGCTCTGTAGCGCTAGTCTGGGCAACTTGAAAATAGCTTCCTCTTAAGGAAAAAACCCTTGGTTTTCAATACCTTCTGCAACGAGTACTTCAGCGACACATTTGCGTTTGTTTTGTAAATCCCCCACCGGATTTCTGGCAGGTCTCGAAGAACGAGATGGGCAACCCCTAGCGCTGGAACCACATCGTGCTGATGGTCGAGTAGGGTGGCGTCCCATTAACAACAAACTCTGTTGGTGCATCCACGGCACCCGCAATTGTCTCTGCGCGGTAACTCATTCTCGGGTCCGCTGCTATGGTCTTGCACTGCGCCCGGCGGAGGTCCCCCGCGATCGCTTCTGCACGCGATCGCCACCGTCAGCATTTTCCGAGCCTGGATGGCAAAGCCGTTTTCAACTCCACCTGCTGGCAACCGCATCGAACTTGCGTTAACGTGACCGCGTTGCCCGTCGTGCGAGGTCGACCGTGATTGCCTCTGAATTCGATCGCCACCGTCAGGAATTTCCGAGCCTTGATGATAAAGTCTTTTTCAACTTCGGCGGTCAGGGACCGCTACCTCGAGCAGCTCTCGATGCGATTGTTGACGCCTACGACAAAATCCAGCGCGAGGGTCCGTTTGGCGAAAGCGTGAATGCCTGGTTGCAGGAGCAATCGGCGCTGACCCGGCAGGCGATCGCGGCCGAACTCGGCACGTCTGCAGCAGCGATCGCGCTGACGGAAAACGTGACGGCAGGCTGTAACATCGCCCTGTGGGGCACGCACTGGCAAGCAGGGGATCGCGTGCTGCTGACTGACTGTGAGCATCCGGGCATCATTGCGGCGGTGCAGGAGATTTCCGCGCGCTTCGGCGTTGCGATCGACGTTTGTTCGGTGCTCGACACGCTCAACGACGGCGATCCAGTCGTGACGATTGCGCGGGGGCTGCAGGACAAGACGCGCATGGTGGTGCTGTCGCACCTCCTGTGGAATACGGGGCAAGTGCTGCCGCTGGCGGCGATCTCGGCACTGTGTCGCGATCGCGGCGTGCGGGTAATGGTGGATGCAGCCCAGTCAGTGGGCTCGTTGCCATTGGATCTGGATGCGATCGGCGCGGATTATTACGCCTTCACCGGACACAAGTGGCTCTGCGGTCCGGCTGGGGTCGGGGGACTGTTCGTGCGTCCAGAAATCCTCTCGGAGCTGTCGCCAACGTTCATCGGCTGGCGCGGTATCACGATAGATCGCGGCGGACAACCAACCGGCTGGCAGCCCGACTCGCGACGCTACGAATTGGCGACGTCAGCTTACCCGCAATACATCGGACTCAGTGCCGCGATCGCCACGCACAATCGTTGGGGAACGCCCGCCGAGCGGTACGCGCGCATCTGCGACCTGAGCGAGCACTTGTGGGAACGCTTGTCGGAACTCGGTGGCCTCCGCTGCTTGCGATCGCGGCCGCCGGAAGCCGGATTGGTGTCGTTCCAGCTTGAGAGTGGCAAACATGCCCGACTCGTGCGATCGCTCGAAAACGACGGATTCTTCCTCCGCACAATCGCCCATCCCGACTGCGTCCGCGCCTGCACCCATTACCTCACCCGCGAGGACGAGATCGACCGATTGGTCGAGGCGATCGGCAAGCGACTGTAGCGATCGCTAGTGGATTATCCTCCTGGTTTGCGGGAGTTCACTTCAGGCTGAGGGCTCGCTAGCTGGAGCGGCAGTTTTCGGGTCGCTAACGCGGACTTCCTTCGAGAGATGTCGGTACCAGGTAAAGTACAGCCCGATCGACAGCAAGAGCCACACGAGCACCAATAATCCGAAGCTGTCCCACTGCTGCATCATCGCCATCATGCCGGAGAGGAACAATACCAACTGCCACGGCACTGCCAGACACACCGCGATCGCGTCGCGCTGATTTTCGGCCGCAATCTTAGCGCGGACGCCACGCGGCAGCGTCTCTCCAACGGATCCCCAAAATCCGAACGGTCGCGTGACACGATAGAAGTTCTCTAGAACGGCTGTATCAGTTGCGGGCGTAAGATACGTTCCGATTAGACATCCCAACAGCGAAAGCCCACTTGGGAGTAAGAAGTTGGCATATTCTGGCAAGGTAACGTCCGAGAGCCGCAAAGCGATGGCCGAGACCGCACCCGTCGCCATCCCGATGGCAAACCCAAATCCGTTGAAACGCCACCAGTACCAGCGAAGCAGCAAAGGTACGAATAGTCCCGAGCCCATCGCAAATGTCAGCCAGCCCCAGATGTCGTTGACGTTTACCGCCGAAAAGCTGAACGCCAGTCCTAACGCCATGATGACCAGCGACGAAATACGACTGTGCCAGATTAACTGGCGCTCGGTGGCCTGCGGGTTGATAAAGCCCTGATAGAGATCGCGCACCCAGAAGGCCGCGCTGGAGTTGATAATCGAGTCGAACGTAGACATTGCCGCCGCGACGAAACACGCTACGAGCAAGCCTTTGATTCCTACTGGAATGTAAGCATCCAAAACTGTCGGCAGCACTAATTCTGGATCGGCGATCGCACCGCGCGTAAGTCCATGATGGATGCCCAAAACGGCAAATGCCGTCACCAGCGGCCAGCGGAACGAGAGCAAGAGAATCCAGAATGCTGAGAGCAACCCGACCTCGCGATCGCTGCGGGCAGCAAAATACCGCTGGCTGATGTAACCGCCGACGCCACTCATGCCTTCCAGGACGGTCTTAAGGAAATAGAACCCGACCGTCACGCCCAGAAAATTGAACGCCGAATATTGCCCGGGTAGATCCAGCTCCGCTGCCGGCCACAAGCGACTCCAGTCGCTCAGCGTGTTGGTGATTTCTACGAACTGCCCGTCAGCGGCAGGCACCGACACCATGAAGCTCTCTGGCAGCACCACCGTTTGCATGGCGATCGCGCAAACGTACAAAATCGCCACGAAAATCAGCACGCCTTGGAAGACGTCGGTCCAGATCACGCCGTAGAAGCCGCTCACTGCCGTGTAGAGTCCTGCCAAGACAATCGTCAGCATGGCTGCGAGGCGATCGTCGATGCCTAGCAGCAACCCGAAAAACTTGCCGCCGCCCGTGGCGAAGAAACTCAAAATCCAGATCGATACCACCAGATTAGCCACCGCCGCGATCGCGCGCGCCCAGCGACCGGCCGCACCCGTCCCGAAGCGCAACTCCATCCACTCCGCCAGCGTCATCGCTTGCGATCGCCGCATCCACTTGCCCATAAAGATCGCGAAGAACGCCATCACCAAGACGATGCCGCCCCGCAGCTCGATGAAGAAGCCTTGCGTCCCCAAGGCGTAGACCAACGCCGTAATTCCCATCGTGCCAGCGATATCCGTATTCGAAGCCATCCCCGACGCGCCCAACGCCCACCAGGGCAAGTCGCGATCGCCCAAGAAATATGCTTCGATGCCGCCCGACGCTCGTCGCTGCAACCAGAAGCCGAGTGCCACGATCGTGCCGAGATAGAGCGCTACGACGATCCAGTCGATAATTTGCATGCGCTTACATAAATAATTGCGATTGCTCTGGTAAAGAGAATACCGACAGTTTGGCGAGCGTGCTGCCGTGCGAGAAGGCAGCACGCGATCGCATTCGACCCATGCTAACGGAGAATCGATAAGCAGTTCGATGGCAACAGTTTGGCGATCGCCGTTCGCCCCTTAGCCGCCCTCCCTGACCAGGCGGAAGACGAACCTCTCGCAGAGGAAAAGCCCGACGAATTCGATCCGCGCTGCGACGCAATTCCAGTTGCAAACTTGCTCGCTGCGAACTACAACTGGATGAACAACAGTACCGATGCCATTCCGTTTCGGATTGCCACTCTATTGCGCGATAGGGCAGAACAAGATGGCAAGGGAATGCGCGTGCTGCGTCGCTGCGACAACCTCACTCCGGTTGGGTTTTCGTTGTTCTATCCCACGCAACGCAGTTCGGAGGCGCTCTTCTTCGGTCCGTCCAGCAAGGGATTGCACCTCAGTGCGCTCACCGATGTCGATCCGTTTGAATACGCGCAACCCGGCGATTCGAGCTATCGCACGGTATTTTTTCGCAGCTGGGCGATCGCAGCACCTTAACGGGATCGCGAGCAGGGTAATTTCCTTCAGGACGCTCAACAGACCCTTGCACGCCTGCAGTTGGATTTTCCCAACCTCTGCGACTTGCATACGCTGATTATTCACCCGAGCTACGAGCGGCTGGCGCGATCGCTCGGCTTTCAGAAAACTAGCTACGATCCCAAAGTCTCGGTGTACCGGATGTATTTAGCGCTAGATCGCTCCCTGGCATTGGATGCGAAACACCTGCTGGCAAGCGCTCGCCCCGGAGATACGGTTGCGAGCTCGACCATGAAGAAGGTTGTTGCTCGAGCCGAACTCGGCTTGGGCCCCAATGGACAATGAATTGCCCAGATCGCTCAGGACTCGGATGTGAATTCGGGTTCGGCTTTGTAGGTACCTTTAGCTTCGGCAACGCGCAGCCTGCTGCGATCGCCAGATGCTGCATCAACTGCCACCGGTTTGAGTGGGGATATTGGCAGTTGCTGGGGTGTGTCGTAGGTCGCGCGGCGACGGGCAGCGATGCGTTCTTCGCTAGTATCGGCGGCGATTAATTCGTAGAGCAAGGCCAGTTTGCGATCGCTGCTGCCTTTGCGGAGAATGCGCCCGAGCCGCTGCACGTATTCGCGAGTCGAACTCGTACCCGACAGCACGATTGCTATGCGTGCGTCTGGCACGTCAACGCCTTCATTGAGCACGCGTGACGTCGCAATCGTGGGATAGACGCCTGCTTGGAAGGCTTGCAAAATCGCGTGACGCTCTTTGACAGGCGTTTGGTGCGTGATCGCCGGAATTAAAAACTCCTGCGCGATGCGATAAACCGTGGCGTTGTCATTGGTAAAAATCAGCGTGCGTTCTGGATAGTGCCGGGCCAGCAGTTCGCCGAGTACGTGCAGTTTCCCGTCCGTGCCGAGCGCTAGCTCCCTCGCCTCGCGATGAGCCAACATGGCCCGCCGACCCGCTGCCGAGCGCGCGCCGATCTGAACGAAACGCTGCCAGCCTTTGAGACTGCCTAAGGAAATCTTTGCTTCGCGCAGAAACCCATTGCGACAGGCGATCGCCGCATCGTAGCGCTCGCGTTCTGCTGCCGACAGCTCCACCGAGATCCGGACAATGTCGTGGGCAGCCAGTGTCGTCCCGGACAGTTCGGCAGCACTTTTGCGATAAAGCATCGGGCCCAGCAGCGTATCGAGATCGCGATGGGCGTTGTCGCTACGTTCGGGTGTTGCTGTTAGTCCCAAGCGGTAGGGCGCGATCGCGTATTCGGCAACAACGCGATAGAACTCCGTAGGCAGGTGATGGCACTCGTCGCAAACCAGCAATCCGTAACGATTGCCCAAGGATTCGGCATGGATTGCCGCACTATCGTAGGTTGCTACCAAAATCGGCGCGCGATCGCACGCGCCACCACCGAGCGCCCCGATGTCTGCACCGGGATAGGTTGCCTCTAGCTGCGCATACCACTGATGGAGCAAATCGATGGTCGGGACAACCACCATCGTGCTGCAACCTGCCGCCTGCATCGCTAGTTGCGCGAAGTAGGTTTTCCCCGCCCCGGTCGGCAACACGACGACGCCGCGCCGGCCGCTCTGCTCCCACGCTGCCAGCGCCTCGCGTTGGTGGACGAACGGTTCCCGCACGGCGACTGGCATCAGATCCGCAGTGGGAAAGTCCGGTGCTCGATCGTTGAAGACAGCGCGATCGCGCTGCAATGCGCCGACCAGCGCTCGGTAGTGCAGTGCCGGAAAGCGAAACTTCTCGACGCGATCGTCCCAGGTAGCAAAGTCAATCCAGGCTTTCCCGCGCGGTGGCGGGTGCAGCAGCAACGTGCCGCGATCGTAAGTTAGCTCGGGCGTTCGCCCCATCGGTCAGAGTCCGTCAGCGCAATTGCCCCTCATTGTAGAGAGGCGATGAAGCGGCGAAAGCTTGCGGCAATTGACTCTCCTCAACCGGGTGCTCAGTTGCAAGCCCCATGCGAAGGCACTTGTACCCTCCGACAGCCCGCAGTCATCGACCGGCGGGCAATACCCCAACAATAAATCTCCCGCCGACGCAGGAGCGATTGGCAGGAGATACATCAATAGCAGTCGAGTTAGGGAACGCGATCGCTCTAACCCGCCTTATCTTCGTTGCGGGTCTGAATATAAAGTATCAGCAGGAACACTGCAGGAACCAGAACGAACAAAAGGCTGGCAACGAATCCGAGTTTATTAGTCTCCATGATTTCCAAACACCAACAGCAAGCTGACCCAAACGGCCTTAGGATATCACCCCAACGGCCTGCGCACGGCGTACCCGCGCCTACTTCTTCTTATCTTGCTTGCGCGTCTGCGGCTTGGTGATAACGCTCACAGTGCCGCCTTTGACGAGGATCTGACAGGCCAAGCGGAACGAATCCGGGCGTTTGCTCAGGCGTTTCACTTCTACGGGCGTGCGTTCTGAAAGATTCTCCATACCTTCGACGATCTCGACCAAGCACGTGCCGCATTGACCGTAGCCGCCGCAGTTGATCATCTTGCCCTTGAAGGTGTATAAGTCAATCTGGTTTTCCAGGGCTTTCTGGCGCAAATTTGCACCGTCAGCGGCAACAACCTCGAGTCCTTCCTCGATAAATTTGATGGCTCCCATCTGCCCTCCTTGCTCCTTACGACAGCACTCTCAAATTTTTAGGAATTTTAACCCGCTGTCCTCGCAGGAATAAAGCCGCCATAGTATGAGATGAAGGAACCGGGAACAGGGGGAGCTGTGAGACTCCAACGCTGGATCGCGCAACGGGAAGTGCACTGGCAGCGCCTCGACGAACTGCTGCACCAGGTTGAAAAACGCGGATTTCGATCGCTGTCGGCCAAGGAGTTACGGGAGCTGGCGAGCCTCTACCGCTCCACATCCGGTGACCTGGCCCGCGCGCGCGCGCACCGCGCCGGACGCTTGCTCCAGCACGATTTGCAACAGCTGACCGTACGCGCTTACACGGCTATTTATCAGGGTTCGCGCCGGCAGGAATGGAATGCGATCGTGGATTTCTGTTTGTGGGGATTTCCCGCCACCGTCCGCGAGGCGGGTGGCTACATTGCAGCAGCAACGGTCATCTTCGCAATCATGGGGGTTGTAGGCGGATGGTACGGATGGCAAGATCCGGGCTTCTTGGAGTTGATGTTGCCGGAGTGGTTGATTGCGATGGTGCGCGATCGCGGCGAATTATGGACGGGTCCGATCCTCGGTTGGGAAGCCGTCTCGTCCAGCAACTTGGCCATTAACAACATTTCAGTTTCACTAGGTGCCGTCGGAGGTGGCATCACAGCCGGGTTGTGGACGATCTACATCTTGATGCTGAACGGGCTGCTGATCGGTACGGTGGGCGCCTTGGTAGGGCGCTACGAACTGGCGTATCCGTTTTGGGCGTTCGTGTTCCCCCACGGCGCGTTGGAACTACCGGCCATTTTTCTGGCCGGGGGGGCAGGACTGGCGATCGCGCGATCGCTCGTGTGGCCCGGGGCGTTGCGGCGGGCAGATGCTCTCAAACAGTCCGGAACGCTGGCAGCGCGGCTGTTATTCGGGATCGTGCCGCTCTTGCTAATTGCGGGGGCGATTGAGGGCTTCATATCGCCGAGCGAATCTATTCCTAATGCAGTCAAGTACGCGCTCGGCGGGGTCAACTTCGTGTTGTTCGCGATCTACTGCCAGCGCATCCGTCCCTCAGTCACCGCCCCCGATGCACCTGCGGCGACTCCTGTAGAAACACCTGCAGCAGCGGTCGTTCCCAACGGGGCACCAACTGCCTCACCTCCCCTTTCCTGAAAGACCAGCGGGATTGGCTTCGCATCGCTAAACATTATTATGAATTGCCGCTTTCCCGAGCTGCTATGTCTCCCCAAGTTAGTTTGCTGCGAGCAACGCGCTACGATGCCCCGCACCTGCAAACCGCGATCGCGCAGGTCCTGACCCCCTTTGGCGGCATGGAATCGTTCGTCAAGGCGGGCGATCGCGTGTTGCTCAAACCGAATTTGCTCACGGGTAGCAAGCCGCGCCGCGAATGCGTGACCCGCCCGGAAATCGTTGCCGCCGTTGCCGAGTCGGTCAAAGCAGCTGGTGGCACGCCCTTCCTGGGCGACAGTCCGGCATTTGGGAGCGCGCGTGGCGTCGCTGCAGCCAACGGCTACGGTCCGCTCCTGGAGTCCATGGACCTGCCGGTTGTCGAATTCAGCGGACAGCGTTATGGCACGGCTAGCGACACCTTCGAACACCTGCGCTTGAGCAAGGAAGCGATGGATGCCGATGTCGTCATTAACTTGCCGAAGGTCAAATCACACTGCCAGCTGACGTTAACTTTGGGCGTGAAGAATCTCTTCGGATGCGTTCCTGGCAAGATGAAGGCGTGGTGGCACATGGAAGCCGGCAAAGACGCCGATCGCTTTGGCGAGATGCTCGTCGAAACCGCTCGGACGATCGCGCCAGACCTGACGCTGATCGACGGCATCGTGGGACATCAAGGCAACGGGCCGAGCGCGGGCGAGCCACGTCCCCTCGGCGTGTTGGGTGCGGCTTCGGATGTCTTCGCCCTCGACTGTGCTCTTGCCGCACTGCTGCAGGTGGACCCGCAACAGGTTCCGACGCTGGCTGCCTCGCAGCGATTGGGGCTCTGCCCGGACCTTGACGCAATCGCGTTTCCGCTTGAGCGCCCGAAAGATCTGGCGATCGACGACTGGCAACTGCCGGCGGACGTGCACGCGATCGACTTCGGCGCACCGAGGGTAGTGCGTTCGCTGTTCAAGCACTTGTACATTCGTTTCATCAAAGAGCCGATAGCCATGTAGGTAACTCGCCGAAAACTATAGTCGATAGCCGGAATAAGGACGGCTATCGCGAAAACTTCTTCGCCTAGGCGACAATCACGGCTCGGAATTTGCGATTAAAATCAAGAAGTGCATCGAGCGCGGCTAAACTGCGTTTGTTGTCACCTTCACTACCAAACTTGTTTGGCTTTAATCATCTGTATGGATTCCAGCAGTAGTTTGCCTGGCAGGTCGTCCGAGATACCTCGACATCGCTTGGCCGGGATCGTTGGTTCCCTCATTGCCGTCCTGACGCTAGCTGCTCCGCTGCTTGCCGTAGGGTACTTTTCCTCCGACATCAGTTTGCGAGCGCTTCCCGACACCGCAGCTCCATTGCGGCTGGGGAATTAGGCTAGACAGCTGACGGCATTTTTCGTTTTTGGCCCCGTTCGGACGGGGCTGCTTGTCTCGCGCAGATCGCTTTGCGCAGCAGCAGGTGTTTGGCATGCTTGCTAGTGCAACCAATAGAGCCTGGGTTTGAGGCGCCAGGCGACCTAGCGCGACCGGTTGATGTACTCTGCTTTTTTAGGTGCCCCGGTCCTGATAGCCGTAACCCCATAAATTGCCGCACTTCACCATGGCAGGGCGGAGGTTATAGGTTGTAAGTGTTCGGCCAGTCCCCGTTGCGGCGTCCCCGTTGTCGGCTAGAATGCTCCCGAAGTGGCGCTCGCGCTGCTCGGTGGCTGCAGTTGCTGCAGCGGTTTCGACCTGCATAATTTGCACCGGAGAGCACTCATGGATTTATCGCGCATTCCCGCGCAGCCCAAGCCTGGCATCCTTAACGTCATCGTTGAAATTGCAGGCGGCAGCAAGAACAAATACGAATTCGATAAGGATCTCAACGCGCTAGCGCTCGATCGCGTGCTGTATGCGTCGGTACAGTATCCGTTTGACTACGGGTTCGTGCCCAACACGCTCGCCGACGACGGCGACCCACTCGACGGCATGGTGATCATGGACGAGCCGACATTTCCCGGTTGTGTCATCGCCACCCGACCGATCGGAATGCTGGAAATGATCGACGGCGGCGATCGCGATGAGAAACTACTGTGCGTGCCGGTCAAAGACCCGCGCTATGCAGACGTGACCTCGCTCAAGGACATTGCCCAGCACCGCCTTGACGAGATTGCAGAGTTCTTCGGTACTTACAAGAACTTGGAGAAGAAGTCGGTCGAAATCCTCGGCTGGCAAGATCTCGACCAAGTATTGCCGCTGGTCGAAAAATCTATCAAGGCTGCTGGCTAACGCGCACTCGCAGAGGTCGCGCGTGCCAATCCAACAATTGCGTTGCCACATGGTGCCAGCGCATCATGGTAGAGCGATGGCGTCTATTAGCTGGCTTGGTTTAACGCGCGGCAGCGAGTGCGCTAGGGGAGTTCTCGATGCGCTCGCCGCTCGCGCGTCCGTTCGATTAGTTTAGTCAGGTTAAGGTCCTTAGAGGTCGGCGATGGTCGCTCGCATCAACGATTGCATTCGCGCGCTGGCGGTAAAATCTGCTAGCCCGTCGCGAGGGGCAAATGCCGTGCGCCTTGACAAAGGCGAGTTTCCCTATCCGCCCTCGCCGAAGGTTATCGACGCGATCGCGGCGGCAGCCGGGTCGGTCAACCGCTACCCACCGATGCTCGGCGGCGACCTGAGGGCACAACTAGCAGCTTATGCTGGCGTCGCTCCAGAGCAAATCGCGATCGCTAACGGCTCGGACGACCTGATCGAGCTAGTTCTCAAAACCTGCTTGCCGCCTGGTGGAGCGGTGCTACTGCCGACACCCACCTTTTTTGTATACGGATTCTCGGCTCGAGTGTTAGGTGGCAGGGTCGTGGAAGTCCCGCGCTCGTCGATCGATTTTGCCGTCGATACGAAGGCACTGTTGGCTCGGTCAATACCGCAAACGCACGTCCTGTTTTTGGCCAACCCCAACAACCCAACGGGAAATCTAATGCCGCGCGCGGCAATCGTCGAGTTACTGGAGCACTTTGACGGGTGGGTCGTTGTGGATGAATGCTATTTCGAATACTGCGGTGAGACAGTCGTTGACTTGCTGTCGCATTACCCGCAGTTGATCGTGCTCAGAAGCCTGTCCAAAAGCTTCGGACTGGCCGGGCTGCGCGTGGGGTACGCGATCGCGTCGGCCGAAGTTGCCGGCCACCTTTACCGCGCCGCACAGATTTTTCCCGTGAATTGCTTGGCATTAGCCGCTGCCAGCGCTGCGCTTGCCGACTGCGCTTATTTCGAAAAAACGCGCAAGCAAATCCTTCGCGATCGGGCGGCGCTTGCCCGCGACCTAAGCGCCCTCGGATTGACCGCGTTTCCCTCTGCCGCTAACTATCTATTCGTCAGTAGTGAATCCCTCGGATTGCGCTCGGACGTGCTAGTTAGCTGGCTACAACAGCAGCAGGTGTGGGTAGCCGACTTCGGCAGCAAACAAGGGCTGGCCCCCTACTTTTGGCGTGCGGCGATCGGCTTGCCGGACGAGAACCGGGCTCTGCTCGCCGGACTGAGCAGCATCTTCACTTCGGCGTCCGGCTTTAGATCGCAGACTTGATGGGATCTATATCTCGTTAGGGATGCTCTGTGGTATTGAAACCATATCTCGAGAGAAACAGCACCTATTGTTCCCAGCCACTCAGCCGACATCCTTGCCCTTAAATATAAAAAACACCTAGAACACCGCTTCCTTGGCGACGATCTCAAGACGACCTTTGACGAGAGTTCGACAGCGCGTGCGATGGCGAGAGCGATATTCGAGGTGGCTTTTCGGGATCGCAATGCGAGCGCTTGTACCTAATAGTTGCCAAGTGTTGTGAAAAGCGGTCCGTGTTCTCAATTAAAGTACTTGCTGCTAAAGTACTTTCTGCGTCTATACAGCAGCTCAGCTGCCTTGATATTCGATCTACTCTTAGCAAGGATTTCAGCAGTCGGGTCGATCGAACTCACGTCGCCATGACGAGCGGCGGACGACACCGCGCAGCCGATGCCGAAACGCCGCTTGCCGTCAGGGAGTTGGGTGCTCGTTCGAAGTAGATTTTCGTCCGAAGCCCCGCGGGAAGAGTCTAGTTTAAGGTCTTCCCACCGCCCCACAGGCGTCCCCGCACGCGGGGTTGAAACAAAATGTGCGCCCCGATGTGTTCTAGATCTTCATCGGTAAGATTGCGCATCTCAGCCCACAGGTCGGAACGGGTGGTGTTCGGGTGCAGCTCCAGCAAGTCACTCTCGCCGTCGTATGTGGTGGGGTATTCCATGTAGTCGACAAGTGCAACGACGTTATCGCGAGGGGGCTCGGCTCCGTTGAGCACCGGGAGTGCAAGATTGACGTTCGGATTGGTCTTAGTAATGCCGCCAACGTGGCACTGGGAGCACACATTGTTGAACAAGCTCTTGCCGCGCTCCAACTGCTGGAGGCTATAGATGACTTGCTCCCCTTCCTCGTTGTAAGGAAGCGTCCGGATTTCTTCGGTCAGTTCGAGGGCGGCAACGCTGCCAGCGCAAAGCTGCCAGACTAGCAAAATTGCTGCCATTGCTGCCCAGATTGTTCGCTTTAACATGGATTCTCCTCTCAAAAGATGGTCGAGAAATGGTGCATTGAATAGGGCTGTCGCTCGGCGAGTGCCGTCCGACAGCTATTGCCCCAGACCAATCGCCGAGCGACCGGTGCGGGTGGGTCTCGGCCCTGCAGCAAGCGTTAGCAAGGTCGCGCGCGCGCGCAATCGCCTTCTGCCGGGTCCTGCGCGCGGCCGAGGATCTCTAACATCACGGCCTTTGCATCTTCAAGAGCCAGATTCGTCCCCTCGTCCCGGTAGGTAATGTCCAGGCGAGTGCAAATCTGCATGACGTCCGAAACTGCCAAGCGATACTCAGCAGCAATATCGGCAATGGAAAGGTCGGCAAAACCCATAATGGCAGGCAAGCGTAGTCGAGATCCCCAGTTAAATATCATGCCAGCGAATGCGATCGCCTGCAGGCATCCAAACAAGAGAGGATGAGTTTTCGTCGTTACGGCTTGTCGTAGTGCGGTGACAATACGACCGGCCGGCAGCCGGCGAGTACCTCGCGGAGCGCAACCACGCGACCGATCACCGCGATCGCCGGGGCGGCGAACTGCTGGCGCTCGACGGTCTCGACAATGGTTGCGAGAGTGGCAATGAGATCGGTTTGTTCCGGACACGTGCCCCAGCGAATCAGAGCGACAGGGGTCTCCGGCGCAAGTCCGGCGTCCATCAGTTTGCCAACAATGTAAGCAAGATTGTGGATGCCCATGTAAACCGCAATGGTCTCCGCCGCGCGGGCGATCGCAGTCCAGTCTATATCGGGGCGATATTTCCCGGCGGCCTCGTGGCCGGTGACGAAGATGACCGAGGAGCTATGGGCGCGGTGGGTGAGCGGAATGCCGGCATAGGCCGGGGCGGCGATTCCCGAGGTGACGCCGGGGACGACCTCCACTGGAATTCCGGCAGCAACGAGGTCGGTCATTTCTTCGCCGCCGCGCCCAAACATGAAGGGGTCGCCGCCCTTCAGCCGGACCACAATCGCTGCGTCGCGTGCCTTGGCAATCAGTAGCTGGGCGATTTCGGATTGCGCGCGCGAGTGTCGCCCCCGTCGCTTGCCAGCGTCGATGCATTCCGTACGGGGATTCACCATCGCCAAGATTGCCGGGCTGACAAGGGCGTCATACACCACTACATCGGCGCATTCGAGCAAACTCTTGCCTTTGAGCGTTAGCAAACCCGGATCCCCGGGTCCGGCACCAACTAAGTACACTTTCCCGACGGGAAGCGCCCCCGAACTACATGGCATCATCGTTGGAACCATTCAACAATCGTGTCGGCAAGTGCAGGAACCGTCCCGAGGGGGGAGCCAAAGTGTACAGTTAAGTCCGGGCGATCGCCGCACAGGCGCTCGATTTCGGTCGCGATCGCGTCGATAATCCGACCGGGAAACAAGACATACGGCACGATCGCTAAGTGGCGATAGCCAGCTGCCCCCAACGTACGGATGCACTCGCCTAGGTGCGGCGGAACAGACCAGAAAGCAGCAGTTGCCCCCAGACGGGCGGCGGTTGTCGCGATCGTGCCATTGCCCTCGGATTGATGGCTGCCGTGGGCGAGCAAAATGCGCCCAATCGGTTGTGAAGCACGCTCAGCGTCGGCATTAATGCGGTCCGCGAGGGCAGCGAAGCGATCGGCAAGCAAAGGAACTAATCCTGCATGGCTGCCAAGATAAGCTCCTAACTCTAGCTCGAATTCGCCACCGACGAGTTGTTGCGCGCGCGCGACCTCAGCCGGCAAGTCGCTGCGCACGTGAACACCGGGCAACAAGAACAAGGGCAGAATCCGCACGCGATGCAATCCGGCTACCCGGATGGCCGGGAGTTGCTGCAAGATTGCCTGGTGAAGCGGTACCGCACCCATTTCCAGCACGGCCGTCAATACGATGGAGTGCCGCTCTAGGGTGGCGGTGGCTCGATGCTCTCGATTTATTGGCCGGCGGGCGGCGGTTTCACAGACGATGGCGCGATCGCGAACGCATGCAGCCAGCTGGGCAAGGGCGACGCGGGCGCGTGGATCGCGGCTGCCGTGGGCAACGAGGATATATGCGGCGGGCAAGCGATCGGATACAGCCATCGGGATCCAGATCCGAAACAGAACTTTACAATCAACCGGTTGCCTACTATCCTAGGACGCCAGCAAGGGCAATGACCGTAACGAGCGTGTCAATTCTCAAACTACTGTCGGGTTGAGGAGCTGATTGGTAGGTTTCACCAACGCCTTACAGCCCCGGCTTGCCCTGTCGCAAAGCTAAGAGATCCAGCGCCGCCAAATGCATGTAGGCATCCGCGACGATGCCGCGCCCGCGCAAAAATCCCGTGTTCGCACCCGGGCACAAGTACCGCAGCGTTTCGGGAGTAAAGCGATCGCGTAGTGCCTGCACCGCATCCAGTTGCCGCCACCAATGAAAGGTTTTGGCTGCGCGCAGCGGCACGACCTGCCCGCGCGTATCTGGCAGTAGATGGCGTCCGGAAAATAAAACGCCGCCTGCCCGCGCTAGGTACAAACAGGCTGAGCCCGGCGTGTGCCCGCACGTCCACAGTCCTAAGCAAGGTTCCAGTCCGGGCAATTCAAGCGCGATCTCCGACTGGAACGGCGTCGTTTCCACCTCTGGCAGCAAATAGGCTTCCTGCTCTTGGACGACGACCGCGCAGTTGAGCTCTGCTTGCCACTGCGCCACCCGCGCCGCCGCGCCGCGATGGGTCAGAAACAGCCACCGAATCGGGCGATCGCGGAGGAACTCGCGGTTAGTTGCTTCCCACGCCGGGCAGTCCACGAGCACATCTCCAACAGCGCGGCTGCCGTCCCCAACGCTATCGTTCCCTACAATGAGGTATGCGGTCGCCCCCAGCGTCTCGCGGTTGGGTGCGAACGCAAAGATTCCTGCGGGTTCAGGAAGCCTGCGAGGCGGCTTGGGGGGACGAGGCAGCAGTTCGTTCGGACGGGCATCGACAGACATCGGCAGGCGTCGCGACGTGGTTCGCGCCGCGTATCTCGGGTATCTTCAATTGGCGGCATCGCAGCGCGCCTTAGTATCCTAGTGTGCGCTCCGTCCTGACGTGTTTCCGTCCGCACGCTCTTCGTTGCTGGAGGACGCGCGCCGTACCTGTTCTGCTTCTCTTACTGCCACCTGACGCGATCCGATGCCTGTTTTGGGGTTAATGCTACTGTTGCTTGGCTTGCTGACCTACGCGATCCTGCGTCGCAGCGTTGCCGGATTGACGCGGACGCCGCTGTGGCTGCTCTGGTCGGTCATGATGATGCCGGCGTTTGTCTGGAGCGCGTGGATCCTAATCGCCGGTGAAGATCGACCCATGCCAGTGCTACTAGCACTGGCACCGTTTTTAATCTGCCCGCCCTTATACCTCTGGCTCGTCCAGCGCGGCCGCCGCAAACCGCCGCGCCAGGACGCGCCGCCCTCAGACCGACTGGCAGCGAACCTCGCGACCGACCGACCGACTGCTACGGTACCCGAAACAGCACCCGAAAAGGCACCACGCTTGCTCGCTCCCGAAGAAGAAAAGCAGTTGCGCAACTGTTTCCCCTGGAGCGTGTACTATCTCCAGCACGTCGATCAAAATCTACAAGCCGTGCTCTGTCGGGGCAAGTTGCGCGCGGCGTCCGACGAGGCCTACCGCAAGATTGCCGGCAATATTCAGGCTGAATTCGGCGATCGCTTTCTCGTGGTGTTCCAGGAAAGCCTGCGCGGCGAGCCTTTTTTTGCCCTGGTGCCCAACCCCCGTTCGCGCGATCGCCTCAATGTCGAGGGCGAGCAGCCGCTCAACCGCCCCGGCTGGTTAGTGGGTTTGTTACTGCTAACCCTCGTGACGACGGCAAACATCGGCTGGCAGCTTGCGGCAGTTTTTGAGAACCCCGCTACCGACTTCAGCAATACTGAATTCACATACGAACTGCTGCTGCAGGGATTGCCATACACCCTGGGATTGATGACGATCCTCGGTGCCAAAGAACTCTGCCATTACAGCGTCGCGATCGCCTATGAGATCCACTCGACGCTACCTTATTTCATCCCCGTCCCCATCGCTCCAGGCACCTTCGGCGCGTTCGTAATCATGCGATCTCCCATCCCAAATCGACGTGCCTTGTTCGACGTGGCAATTGCCGGACCGCTGTGCGGCTTTGCGGTAACGATTCTTATTTTGCTGTGGGGCCTCTCGCTGTCCCAAGCCGTTCCGCTGACCGAAGACTCAACGATACTGAGTATCAACGCCTTGGATCCGCGCTTCTCGTTGCTGCTAACCGTTTTTGCCAAGTTAACGCTCGGCGAGCATTTTAGCGCCGGGGCGGCAATCCAAATGCATCCGCTGGCCGTAGCTGGGTACGTCGGCTGGATCGTGACGGCCTTAAAGCTCATCCCCTTCGGCCAGCTCAATGGCGGCAACATCGTCCACGCCATTTACGGCATTCGCACCGCAGCAATCGTCGGTCAAATTGCGCGCTTGCTCTTGCTGTTGCTCGCTTTAGCCGAGCCGTGGTTTTTGGCGGTGGCAATCGTGCTATTCTTCTTGCCGTCGATCGGTGAGCCCGCTCTCGATGACGTTAGCGAACTCGACGATCTTCGCGACGCGATCGGCCTAACCGTGCTGGTGCTGCTCCTGGCGATGGTATTGCCGATGCCGCAAGTGTTGGCGCAGTGGCTGAACGTATGAAGAGAACCGAACCGATAGGAACCTTCGCATGGATGACGACGCGCTCCTGACGACCGGCGCAGCCTTGGATTCGATCGCAATTTCGCCGCGCGACGGGCGATCGCCGCACCGCCTGTTCGTAGGGCTGCACGGCTGGGGGGCAAATGCAGCGGATCTGGCCGGACTCGCGCCCCTCTTGGCGTTAGACAACTGCCTGCTGGCTTTCCCCGACGCGCCATTTCCACATCCCTACGTTGCCGGTGGGCGGGCATGGTACGACCTCGAACGCCGCGACGTGGAGCAACTGGAGTTCGGTCGCCAACTTCTGCAAGCATGGATGGTGGATTTACTGGAGTCGTCGGGAATTCCGAGCGATCGCACCGTGCTGTGTGGATTTTCCCAAGGCGGCGCGATGGCGCTCGACGTGGGATTGGTGCAGCCGCTAGCGGGGGTCGTCTGCTTGTCGGGTTACCTTCATGCCCCACCCAACTCACCTTCGACGTTTCCACCAGTATTGCTCGTCCACGGCACGCTGGATCCAGTTGTCCCAGTCTCGGCAGCCCGCCAAGCTCGATCGGTTTTGGATAAAGCTGGGGTAACCGTGGACTATCGCGAGTTCGAAATGCAGCACGAGATCCCACCACCGGTCGTCGCGCTGGTGCAGAAATTTCTAGCCGAACGCATGGAATAACGCACGGGAGTTTGACCCGCTCGCAACCAGATTGCCTGCGAGCGGATGCAGTAGGAACGCGCCTGGATGCGGCAGTATAATGACCTTTCGTAACGATGCGACCGAGCAGGATGGCTCATGGCAGAGTGGCACGCGATTGACGGTGGCGTAACTGCGCCCAAGGGATTCAAGGCAGCAGGCATTGCGGCGGGACTCAAACCCTCCGGAGCTCCGGATTTGGCCCTGATTGTCTCGGAAACGGACGCAATTGCGGCGGGGGTCTTCACGCTCAGTCGGGTGCGCGCCGCCTGTGTGGACTATTGCCGCCAGCGCTTGCAAGACAAAGCCATGGCCCGCGCAATCCTCTGCAATGCCGGTCAGGCGAACGCTGCAACGGGCGATCGGGGAATGGAGGATGCGCTGCAGACCGCCCAATGGCTGGGAGCAGAATTGCAAATCGACCCGAACGCGATCCTGCTGGCATCCACCGGCGTGATCGGGCGGCGGATGCAGATGGATGCCTTCCAGGCGGGGATCCCGAAGCTAGTCAGCGCGCTTTCGGGAGATGGAAGCGCAGCGGCTGCCAGCGCAATTATCACGACCGACCTAATTTCTAAAGAATTTGCTGCCGAGACCGAAATCGACGGCAGGCCCGTGCGGATCGGAGGCATAGCCAAGGGCTCGGGCATGATCCACCCGAACATGGCGACGATGTTGGCATTTGTGACCTGCGACGCTGCCGTCTCGACCCAGCTTTGGCAGACCATGTTACACCGTGCCGCTAATCGCAGTTTCAATCAAATCACCGTCGATGGCGATACCAGCACGAACGACACGTTGATTGCCTTGGCAAACGGTCAATCGCGTACCCCCGCCATTATCGAGATGGGTCCGGCGGCGGAGACGCTAGAGGCAATGCTGACAGCAACTTGCCAGCACCTGGCAAAGGCGATCGCGCGCGATGGAGAAGGGGCCACATGCTTGATTGCAGTGCGGGTAACCGGGGCGCATGATGAGGCGGATGCTCAACTGATCGCCAAGACGATTGTCAGCTCTTCGTTAGTCAAATCGGCAATTTTCGGGCGCGATCCCAACTGGGGGCGCATCGCCGCTGCTGCCGGTCGCGCGGGCGTTATCTTCGACCAAGAAGACCTGCGGGTGCAGCTCGGCGATATCGTTTTGATGGAATGCGGTCAGCCTCAACCCTTCGATCGCGCTGCTGCCAGCGAATATCTCAAGCAAGCAGCTGCCGGGGAGTATCTGAAAAGCGACACGATCGCGATTGCGGTGTCGGTCGGGGACGGTTCCGGCGAGGGCATTGCCTGGGGCTGCGACCTGAGCTACGACTACGTGCGCATTAACGCCGAGTACACGACGTGACATCCTCCCGACGCTGATGCT